>NZ_JAQLOJ010000020.1:0-15110 GCF_057808485.1 Acholeplasma sp. ORD1043
AAGTATTTGACATCCTCCGAGTTATAACCTTTTTTTAAACGTTCTATTTCTACTTTAAGCATGAGTATTTCATGCTTTAAAGACTCAATTGATGCTTCTTCTTGATTCGTTGGTATTTTATCTCTTATTTTTCTTTTGGTTATTAAACCACTGATCCCTTCTGTTTGATACTTCTCTACCCACTGTCTTTGTGTTTTGGTAGCGACGTTATATTCCCTCATAATGGATTTTTTACTGATGTGATCGTTTAATATCATCTTAACAATCTTTAGTTTGAAGTCAACACTATACTCATTCATAGGCTTTCTGCTCCTTATATTTTTATATTATACAATATGTTCTTTTAGGTGATACCTATGTGTCCCACTTTTTCATAGCAGAGCATTATATTCTACCACATCATTACTTTATAGGCAAATCAAAATATAAATGGGTTGCATAAAACCCCACTATCAGTTTTTTATGTATATATACTATGTATATATAACTTTTTTTGATTATTATTTTTTTCATATTTCAATAAATAATTTAATGTATTAGGTTCCCACATGAGTTCATTTCTGATGAGTATTGCATAATATTAGTCTTTCGTGTTTTTATAGACCTTTTGTGTTTTTATTAACCTTTCGTGTTTTTATTGAGTATAAAAATAAAAAAGTCTACAAACCACTTGATTTATGTGATTTATAGACTCGTGTTTTGGAAAGAAAAAAGGGATAATCTCCCTATTTTCATATTCTATTACGTCGATACTATTGTATCAACACTGTTGTGCTTATATGGTGGAACCGATGGGATTTGAACCCATGTACGAGACCAGTCTATAATCATAATCTACATGTTTAGTCAATCTAATAGTTTAATGCCGCCTAGCAAATTGACAAAATTAGCAAGCACGAGTCGAGTATTATTTCATCCATTGAACCTAGACATATCCAAGGGACTAACCTGCTATCTGAGGCTAGCTTAAGTCACAGGTATACTTAAGGTTGCCACTCAATTTCGACTTATTATGCGAAAGAGTAATTTAAAGTTTGATTTCCGGATATTAATCCTCACGTTTTTAAGAGCGTAACCTCTACATGCATATGATCACTTCTTGACCTCGGCGAATCCATAAACGGCCCCAAGCGAGATTATTATATATCATTTAATCTTTTTTTACAAATAAAAAATGACCAAATGGTCATTTCTTTTATTAATCTTTCAATAATCTGTTTTGAACAACTGGTACAGATATTAATACTAGGAAGATTGGTGTACCAATAAGTGCTGCAACAACTGCTTCCATCATACCATTGAAGCCAACTAGATAAACTAAGATCGCAGCAATATCTGTACTTCCAAAGACCGTAACTAAGACATCATATGAAAATATTGATGCAAAAACTACAACAAAAATCGTATGAATTAATGTACCTAATATGAATAATGAAGGTACAAGCAAACTTTTATAGTTATGTTTTTTATATAAATAAAAGTATGTTCCAGCAAAAAGCAAGATAATTCCTAAAGCAATGATATTAATCCAAATTTGGTCAAGTTGTTTGAAAATCTCATTTACACCTAGGATGATACCACCAATTGTTACAATTCCAATTCCAACTAAAGTAAGCGTATACCCTACAGGTTTATCAACAACTTTCTTTAAAAGCTGATATAGAAAATGTACAGCTACCGCAAATAATACTCTTGGTAAAATTGATACCATTGGATTAATAAATGCAACATTAAATCCAACCTGATTCATAAGTGCTTGTAGTAAACTGACAACTCCAAAGGCTAGTGCAGGAATAAACGCATACTTACGTCTAAATAAAACAGCAGCAAGTAGCACTGGAATATGGATAATTGTAATCGGATTACCAGGTACTAAGGTTATAAATCCAATTTGAGGTACAAACCCCATTAAAAAGATAAGTGCGACAAAAAGAGATGTCAGCACTAATTCAAAAGTTTCGTTTCGTTTCATGTATTTAAGCTCCTTTTTAGGCCTCATTGGGTCCCATAAGTTACGAAATAAATTTTATCACAAACGTTTTATCAATGTTTAAACATTGCTTACTTTTTTTAACAATAACTGGTAATGTTTAAGTCTAATAGCCACCATTTCATCCAATGATTTTGTTGTTTGATAAACATATTCACTTAAGTTATCAAGAACAGAGAATGCATAACTTCGATTATTTAAACTCTTTTTAATTGATTCTAACGCACTAAAAACTAATTTGTCTAATTTATTTACTTTTTCATTGGTTTTATATTTAAAATACTCACTTTTAGAAGCATTTTCTAAATAATCATAAATATTTTTACGATAAGTATCAATCAAATCCTGATGTTTCTTTATTGATAAAGAATCAACACATTCAAACAACCAATCAATTAATGAATTGTCATTTAAGGATTGGATTGCTTTTAATGCTTCGTTACCGATATTTATTTGGTTTTGTTTAAATTTAATCTTCATGGTTTTACCCTAAGCTTACTAAATGGCTATACATACGCATTTTCTAATATAATTCGTTGATAAATTATGTTAAAAATGTTACAATTAATAAAGATATGATGTATAATGTATACAAATGAGGTGAATTCACAATCATGGAAATGTTCAAAAAATATATGCCACACATTTCACTTGGTGCTGGTGTGTTAATTCTAATTTTAATGTTTCTTCCAGCAATTTCAATCCGTAATGTAAGTGGTGATCATGATATTCTTGGTTTCTTCGTAGCATTCGGTTCTAATTCTGCTTCTTTAAAATTGTCAATGAATTTAGTTTTACTCTTATCTTTCTTATTACCTATTATCGCAGGTTTATTGCACTTTTTCACTAGAAAATCCGAAAAAAGTAAATTATTTCAATTCATTTCTGTTGGGTTATTCGTTGTTAGTGGTGGATTATTCTTTACAGCTCCAGCATTATTTGATGCATTCGTTGGTGAACTTTGGATTGATAATGTTTTAATTAACACTTACATCACCAATTATGGATTAGGTATAATTTTTGCAGCAGTGTTCTCACTTCTTACAGCACTTACTTCAGTAATGACAGCATTCATTATCGAATAATAAAATTAAAAAGATGCTAGTAGTTTTTTGTGACTACTAGCATCTTACTCTTTCAGTGAAGCCTTTTTTATTTCCACATTCCTAACTCATTTAAAATGTTTTTATAGTATTCAAGTCCATTAACCAGAATAATTTCATCAAAATTAAAATAATTAGAATGAAGAGGATTCACAAATCCTTTTTTTTCATTTCTAGTCCCAATTAAAGCAAAGAAACCTGGTACTTCTTTTTGATAATATGCAAAATCCTCTGAAAACATATATGGTTTAGTTTCAACAATTTGATCTTTAGTTAAAGACGCTTTTACAATCTCATAAAGTTCTGGTGCATTATAGACAGCTGGATAATAATCAACTATTACATCTTTAATAGTCACACCATATGCTACTTCAATACTTCTTGAAACATCATGCATCTTTTGTTTAATCAATTCAACTGTTTCATCACTAAAGCCACGAATTGTTCCAGTAATAATGACTTTATTCGCAATTATATTTCCTGCTTCACCACCATGTATTGTACCAATTGTAATAACGGCTGGTTCTAATGAATCAACATATCTTGAAATAATGTGATTGATTTCTGTAATAAGTGATGCAGTAGCTAAAATCGCATCTTTTCCTTCATGAGGCATCGCACCATGTGCTGATGTACCTTGAATTTCAAATTTAAATTCAGCATTTCTTGCAAGTAATGGTCCAGATTTAATACCTACTTTACCCTCTGGTAAACCAGGAAATACATGAAGACCAAAAATCTTTTCTACATTAAAATCTTTTAATGCACCTTCTTTGATCATCACATCAGCTCCACCTGGCCCTTCTTCAGCTGGTTGAAATAACATCACGATATCTTGTGCCGGCTCTGGTTGAGTAGATAAAAATTCTGCTAAGCCTAATAGAATTGACATATGGCCATCATGACCACATGCATGCATTTTACCTTCTGTTTTAGATTGAAAATCAACATTCGTTGCTTCTGTTACTGGTAAGCCGTCCATATCAGAGCGAAATGCAATTGCTTTATTTAGTTTTCCTTTTTTAACTGCAACCAAGCCAGTTTTAGCATATACTTTAGGTTCATAACCAAAAGACTCAAGTTTTTCATTAACATATTTAAAAGTTTCAAACAAATCAAATTCAAGTTCAGGAATTTGATGCAATTCTCGTCTGTATTTTGTTAATTTTTCTAACATGTAGGCACTTCCTTCGTAAAAAAATCTATTTATAAATTAAATCCTTGGTTCAATTCTAACACTTATTTCAATTCTGTCAATTCTAGTTTATGAGCACATTTAATTTTATGCACTTTAATTTAAATTTCAAAGTTTTGCTATATAATTTAATCAAAGAGTTTCACTTAGTTCAATAAGGGGGATAACAAGTTGAACAAAACAAAAATTGTTTTTTATTCTGTGAGTGGATTACTTGTACTTTTAATTGTGATGTTTTTAGGAACATGGATAAGTACAAATAATCAAGCGAGTGAATATGATGAGTTAATGTACTTTAGAAAAACTCAGATTTATGTTGCGATTGATAATAGATATAGTAAAGTATTAGCTTATCAAGCAACAATTCAAACTGCTGATAATCAAATTTTGACTCAATTGGGTTTAATAACTCAAGCGCGTGAAGCTTTTGCAGAAGCAATTGAAAATCAAATACCACCAGATCAACTAGAAGAAGATTTTACTGCATTAGAATCGATGTTCATTACATTGGTATCTTATATGGAAGATAATCCGGGTAATTGGACTACCGTTGGTATTACTTCAGCTTTTTTAGCTGAGTATAATGCTTCTACTAATGCAGTTTCATTTGCTATTAATCAATATAATGAAACAGTCTTTCTTTATAATTCATTTTTAAGAAAGTTTCCAAATAATATGGTTTCTTTTGGATATGAATTGAAAAATGCATATTCACTACCTTCAGAATTTGTATTAACGCTTCCTTATGCATAATTGATCATGAAATCATTACTCACTAGACGTATTTTGATATGCCTTTCATTTTGTATACTTTTACTATTAACAGCTTGTGCAAAACCATATACATCTTTAGACCAACCAACCTCTGAGTTTTATATTAACGATGCTGCAGGTGCACTTCTTCAGTCGACGAAGTGGTACATTTTTTCAAATGGTCAATATTATTATGAAGATACAATGACTTATGATGGAATTGAAAATGATGAATTACGAGGCATTCAGATTGTTGTAGCTACACACTTAGGTGAAGTAGGTTCAATTGATACATCTAAAATATTCAATAATTATGGTGTTGGTGGGAATGATTTAGGTATTATGATCTTTTTATTTTTTAAAGATATTGATGGCGAAAAGGTATATCAAGAAATGGTCTTTGAAATTGGCACTAGAATGAGTACTTACTTATCCGCTTTTGAAGCAGATCTTTTAATTGATGCTTATTTTAATGACCCAACACTTGAAGATATTGATGAAAAAATAGTAAATTTATATTTTGAACTTATTGCAGAAACAGCAGATAAAATCTATGACTGGTCATATAGTTATATCGAAGAAACTTATTATGGAATCAATGATTTTATTCATGAAAAATACTCACTTAATAGTAAACTTCCAAGTGAAGATCAAATTTGGGCATTCACACTTAGTCCAACTGAAACAATCATTTGGATAATAATTGCACTAGTTTTTTTAGGTGCTTTTGGCCGCTTTGTTATTCCATTAATTCTATCAATGATGGGTTTTGCTAAAAATAGTGGTGGCGGCGGTACTTCTGGGGGATATTGGTTTAGAAAATAGTAAAAAGGAAGTCGTCTGACTTCCTTTTTTATTTAAAGAAATGTTTCTTTTTTAGTTTGAACAAATGCAACCTTAAAGCTTAACATACTATCAAAAATAATTGGTAAGCTGGTTGACCAAACATTTGCTCCATTTTCTTTTTGATTTCGAATGACTTCATCCATTAAATCAAGCACTGCTTTTCCGGTGTAAATAACATTATCACCAATTCTTAGACTATAATTATTTCCTAATACATAATCATTTGTTGCAACTGTATAGTAAGTTTCATTATTAATCGAACCTAGTCCCGCTTTCTTATACACTGCAACACCACTTAATTGATTAATCACACTACCTTTAACACGGACAGTTGCTACCGTATTATCAAATGGTGAAATTTGGAATAGCTTAGCATAACTGATATCCTCATTCTTATCGATTGAAGTACGAGTTCCTCCAAAATTATGAACACCAAAGTCCGCATTCGTATATCTTTGCATAAGTTCAGCAATATAGTAAGTTAAATCATTTTGTGAATAGTCAAATCCTGATTTGATAATTGGTTCATATAAGTTTGAAATCTCATCTGTATAACTTTCTACTATTGATTTAATCAATGGATTCTCAGTTTTTAATCTTGCTTCATTGTTGCGATTTAAATTGATTGCATTTGTTTCAATAACACCATCATTAGGGTCATAAGTTAAAGTAACTTTACCAACATTCGTACCATTTGCACCTGATTGAATAATATTTACTTTCCCATGAGAAGTGGTTTCAGTTCTAACATAAGCATAGTGTGTATGACCATTAAAAATTGCATCTACTTGTTTTAATCCTGTAAATTGAGCAACTTGTGAATTATAGTAACTGGCATCTTGGTGATTGATTGCTACAACAATATCAGCACCATCATTCACTCTTGCATATTCTGCCCAATAACCAGTTAATTGAACTGGGTCAACAAACTCATAATCTTGAACTCTACCATATGTGATTGAACTCTCTAAACCTAAACCAATTGTTCCAATAACTGCAATTTTTACACCAGATTTTTCAATAATCGTATAAGGTTCTAGATCTTCAATTCTAGCATTCGTATCTTTACGATAAATGTTTGCACCAAGGAATGGGAAATTAGCTTGTAGTTCATTTTGACCATTAAAGTACTGGGTTACTTGTTCAATACCCCAATCAAATTCATGGTTACCAATAACATACGCATCTAAGTTTAGTCTATTTAAAATATCAATCACAGATGCACCAGTATACCAATTTGAAAAGATTTGACCTTGTAGAATGTCACCACCCGCAAGGAAAAGGGTTGTATCTGGATTGTTCGTTTTTTCATCTAAAATTAAATTACCTATCTTTGATAAACCAATTGAGTCATTATCTTCTAAAACGGCACCATGTAAATCGTTAATGTAGTAAAAATTAAAATCAATCGTTGCCTCAGGATCAACAGTTTTACTCATGACTTTCACTACTGCGGTAGATTCATAACGAACAGATTGATATGTTAAATAAAATAAAACATCATACGATCCTGCTGTTGTGTAGTTTACATCTGTATCATCAAACATCAATAGCCCTGATAAATTTTTACCTTCAGGTTCAAATGTTGCTTTTACTATATTCAAATAATTTGGTCTAGTTGAACCAATATAATGAACAATCTCTTCATCGTGTTCAAATATAACTGTATTTTTTTCAATTTCTTGACATGAAATTAAAATAAACAATGATAAAACAATGGTTAATATAAGAAATAGTCTTTTCATAATTACCAACTTTCTTAGTATATTATACTAAAAAAAATAGAGATATTACTCTCTATTCTTCAAAAATCTTTAAATCATCCTTGGTAAAGTGTTTTACTTGGTACATTGCAATATCTGCTTTTGACATTAAATCTTTCAATTTATCACCATGTATTGGATAAATTGCAGTACCAATTGATGCAGTAATTTTTAATGTATGATCTCCAACTATAAATTCATTCTTTAACGCTTGTGCGACTCTTTGAATTTCAGCTGTTAACTCTTCTTGATAACCATGGTATTCAAGCAATAAAACAAATTCATCTCCACCGTATCTTGCTGCAAAATTTGTACCAGATACTAAGTTTGATAATCTTTCACCAATTTGTTTTAAGACTTCATCTCCCACATCGTGTCCATAATAATCGTTTATCTTTTTGAAATCATCTAAATCTACTGCCACGATAGCAAAACTTTCATTATTTTCTAATTTTGAGTTAAATTGTCTTAAAAATAATCGTCGATTTGGTAATTCAGTCAATGAATCATAATATGCATATCGATCCAGTTTTTCTTTTAAATCATATATTTCTGTAATATCAGTTAATGATACAATTAATAATTTTTCTTCAAGTTCATCCACAATCGAAATAGAAAGTAATGAGTGCATAAGTTCTCCACTTTCTTTTAAGATTGGTAATTCTTTATTAAGAATTTCTCTCTTATTTAACTGATAATCCTTTGTATCTTGACGATCCTTGATTAAGCTAAATGCTTTGGCTTGACTATAATGTTTTCCAACTAAATCTTCACGTTGATATTCTAATTGTTTAATAAATGCTTCATTTACATCAAGAATTAAATCTGTTTCATATGAAATCATTAACATCGCATGCGGACTCTTGGTGAAAATTGTCTTAAATTTAGTTTGTTCTGAGTTAATACCTTGCCATGCTTTATCACTTACAAGTAAATTAAAGATCATAGCAAGTAAAGTAAATAGTATGTAATACACAAGAATAATTGTGTAGTCAATTGAATTAACTAAATGATAGTTTGCAACTTCAACATCAATAAAAAAAGCATTTACAATTCTTACAACAGCAATTAAACCAACAACTGCCATAAATGATGCAGTTATAATTGTATTGTTCTTACTCGGGCCTTCTTTTAATTTAAATAAAATAAATGAACCTCTAAACGTAATATATGAAACCGTAATATTTAACGAAATAATTTGATAGGTTAATTGATAATTAAATGAATTAAAGTAAATGATTAACAAGGTCGATAAAAAGATCAAAATATACATTTCAAAATAACTTACAAATCGGTCAAAAAAGCGATCTATACCACTAACTAAGCATAAAATACCAACCATAATCAGTACACCTGAAAGTGGTACGGTAAAATCCTTAACAACAGAATTGGAAAACATAGAAATAACTAATCCAAAAGTATGGATTATAATCCCGATGATCCATCCTCTAATCCCACGATACTTTTTACCCACTTTATGATAAGAGTGAGAAAGCAATAGCGATGTTGTCAGAGCAATTAAAAAGCACGCTAAAATTATGGCTGTATAAATCATATATCTCCCCTACATGATTTGCAGTATTACTAAAATTATAGCAAATATTTTTCAAAATAAATCTATAATACAATAAAAAAAGAACAAGTTCTTATTTTTATTCTGAATTAGAGGTTTAAGTATGTTATTTGCACAACTTTATAAATATTGTGATACAATAACGTTAGTAAAAAACATCAATCGGCAAACTTAGGGCAACCTAAGGACGCAAAGCTATAGGGTCTTTAAACGAGACAGCCAGTTGCAACTTCCAACGAAGTTAAAACTGCTGTCTTTTTTTAGGGGAAAATGACATGAAAGTTAAAATCCAGTTAACTATATTCATCATGTTACTCATCTTTATCGGGGGAACTACATTTGCCTTCTGGTCATACAGGAGTCTTTTTTCTTCTGAAACAAACAATACAATTACAATAGGTACTGGTAAAACTTCAATTACTTCTGTTGATTTTTCATATCTTGGAAATGAAACATATAGACTAGTCCCACTAGGTAGAGCTTCAAGTTCAGAGCCCGGTGCTGTCGAATTTGTTTTACTTGTTTATGAAGTAGAATGGACTCATAATGATGAACCCGATTTCGAAGGAACCATTTATGATTTAATCGTCTCAATTGAAAATATAACGCCAGAAAATGAAGTGTTAGAAGGACTACTTAATATCACTTTTCAAGTTGGTGGTGTCGAACCATCCAACTTAAGTGGAGAATCAAGTCTAGATAATACTAACGGGTCAATTGAAATTGATGGAGATAAAGTTAAAGTTTATATTTTAGTTACTTTAGATAATCCGGAATCCATCGGTGAGTATGATCAAATTGTTGGTGAAACAATCGTATTTGATGTCAAATTTGAAGTTATAAAACCTACTGTTTAAGGAGTATTCAATGGATTTTTCACGTTATAAAAAATTGAAGTATTTAATCATGTTTATGGTTTTATTATCATGTTTTTTAACGACGTCGATTTCCTTTGCTTATTGGATGAATTTAGTAATCGGAAATCCTTCTAATGCTACACATAATAATATATCAATTCCTTCTTGGAATTATTTAATTGATGTAGCACCATCAGGTATACCTGAATATGATCCAAATGGTACATATGCAAATGGAGATTTGGTATGGTATCAAGGTGTTATATATAGAATTAGTCATCAAGGTTATGGTGGTAAATTTCCACCTGGTGAACCATATGGTCCGTTTAAAGATATTACGATGTTTTATCTTTCTACAAACACATATGAAGTCGGTGAAGTTGTTGCCTATCAAGGTAACTTCTATCAAGTCTTGAATTCAGGAATTGCAAATGCTAGAACTCCAGATATTAGTTTAGGTTGGACGATTTTCAATTTTGCAATATTAGAATACAACACGAATTGGATATACGAAAATAATCACCACGTTATGTATAATGATTTAATTTATCGAGTTGCTGAAAAAGGATCTGCAAATAATGCTGCTAATCCAAACACACTTGAAGGTTGGGAAAGATATAAATTAGGTGTAAGACCGTATGACCCTACGATTAAATATATACTCGGTGATACAGTGGATTACAATGGTAGTCTTTACTATGTTACAAACGCCACTCAAGCTAATGCGAATAATCCTTCTACTTTAGTTGGATGGTCTACAAAAAATGCACTCATTCAAGAATTTGTTAATGGGAAATCTTATCCATTAAATACCCTTGTAAACTACTTTGGATACATATACGAAACTAAAAATCAATATTATTTTTCAGCATCACCAGCAGGACGTATTAATTGGGAACAAAAAAATGATTACTTCCCAAATTATGTTGCAGGTTCTCAGTATGATGCAAATGTTTATGTTAAATATAACGGCAATGTTTATCGTTCAAAACATAATAATTCAAGCGCACCAAATACAAGTGCATGGGAATTAGTAAATATTCTTCCTTATAATTCTTCAATTACTTATTCTCTTGGTCAATTTGTAACATATAATGGTAAATATTATAAAGTTGTGAATGCCGCAAGAGCGAATCAATATGAACCAGGTGTTGAATATAATTCTTGGAATTTAATTGATACGAATGATTATTCACCAACGAATGTATATGATGCAAACTCCATTGTTAAATATAACGATATTTATTATAAGGTTGTTAATGTAAGTAACGCTAATGCGAATGTACCTGGTACAGCACCAAACTCATGGCAAGTTGTTGGTTCAGATCACTATGATCCATATCGTACATATGTTAATGGTGATTATGTAATTTATGATAATAAATACTATCAAGTCGTAAATGCCACACTGGCTAATTCAAATGCACCAGGCTTAGTAAAAAATTCATGGAATCAAGTAGGTACATATGAATATATTGAAACCAATACCTATTCATCAGGTGATTTTGTCGAATATGAAGGTAAACTTTTCCGTGTATCAGATGTAACAAGAGCTAATTTATATGCACCAGGTGAGGCTTATAACGCTTGGAATAGAATCAACACAAATGAATATCAATGGTACAATAAATATGCCTTAAATGACTATGTCGTTCATAATTCAAGAGTTTATATTGTACTCAATGAAACCAACGCAAATGCTAATGAACCAGGAACTTCTGCAAATGCATGGAACGAAGTTGGAACTTATGCGTATAAACACTTTAATTCATATAATGTTGGTGCAGTTGTTATCTACAATAATATAGCGTATGATGCGATTGCTAGTACTTCTGGTGTTGCTCCAGATAGTCCGTTAGGATCTAGTTATTGGAAACTACATACACAGTAACAAAAAGAGCTGATTATATCAGCTCTTTTCTTATATCCAATCCCCATTAATAATTGAGTTTTTAACGACTACATAATCAACTTTTCTAATTGCTTCAATATCTTTACCACCAGCATATGAAATAGATGATTGTAAATCTTCTTTCATTTCTTTTAATGTTGCTTCAATTTTACCTTTATAAGGAATTAAAATCTTTTTACCTTCAACATTGGTTCTTTCACCTTTTTGATGTTCAGATGCTGAACCAAAGTATTCTTTCATTAATTGTCCATTGATATCTACTGTTTTACCAGGAGATTCTTCGTGACCAGCAAAAAGATATCCCATCATAATCATTGATGCACCAAATCTAATTGATTTAGCGATATCACCATGTGTTCTAATCCCACCATCAGCAATCAATGGTTTTCTTGCAACTTTTGAACAACGCGCTAAAGCAGCAAGTTGCCAACCACCTGTACCAAATCCAGTCTTTAACTTAGTGATACAAACTTTACCTGGACCAACACCAACTTTTGTTGCATCAGCACCAGCATTTTCTAACTCACGAACTGCTTCTGGAGTTGCAACATTACCAACAATTAAGAAACTTTCTGGTAAATGTTCTTTAATAAAATGAATCATTTCAATAACTGTATCACTATGACCATGTGCCACGTCAATTGTAATATAGTCTGGAACTAAATTAAGTCGCTTTAGTTCTAAAACAAAATCATATTCTTTAGGTTTAATACCCACAGAAATAGATGTGTATAATCCTTCTTTGATCATATCTTGCATGAAAGGAATTCTTTTTTCTTCCTCAAATCTATGCATGATATAGAAATAACCATTCTTAGCTAACCATTTTGCTAAAGTCTCGTCGATGATGGTTGCCATATTAGCCGGAACAACTGGAAGTTTAAATCTAAACTTACCAAACTCAATCGAAGTATCACATTCACTTCTAGATTTTACAATACACTTAGAAGGAATCAATTGAATATCTTCGTAATCAAATACTTGCATACACTCCACTCCTTTTTTCTAACACAAACACATCATAACATATGTTATGAGCTTTTACAAAGATTTTGTCGTCTAAATTTTAAACTCAAAAACTGCATGAATTTTGTCTTGATCATTGTAAAAGATTACAACATAAGAATCCGTTGATTTTTTTGTCACTAACTTTATAGTGTCATACATTTGATAAGGAAATCTATGTTCAACAAAAAGTTTAGAAAATTTAAAATCAAGAGGTAATTGATTTGATGCAAATTCAACATAAAAGGCATTATTTAAATGTTGGAAATAATCAATATGTGAAGGTTGAACTTGGATGAGAGTTTCACTTATTAATTCGAACTCACGTTCTAAATTAATCTTTCTACCTACATCAACCATATCATATTTTGGATAACGACCAATAGATGCTAAAGATTCCTTACTCATTCGATACGGTTTTGAATTATCTCTTCTAATAAATGTACCTAAACAATATGATTCAATGATTGCTGTATGAGATTCATCGTAAATGATTGTGTTTCTATATCCATAAAATGGTGTTGTTTCATATGGAAATGTAACAACCTCAAGCACATCTTTATAGACTGGCCACTTTTTAATTTCAAGATATCTAAAATTTAATACAATTGCGTATTCTGCTTCGCTACTGGCAAATTCTTTATTTACGATTTTATCAATATGTTGTCCTTCAACATCTTGTATTAAATTAATTAAATCTACCGGCCTAATTTGGTAATTATAACCAATTTCCGATGTTTGAATAACTCTTTTTTCTTTTAGCATATTATCACCTTCTCAATCATTATATTGTTTTTATATCCTTTTAACAATAAAAGTTATAATTCTTAAATAAATTTATGATACTATAAATATAGTATATAGAAGGAGTTTACTATGAATTTTTTACTAAAACTTATATTAAATCGATTTGTATTATCTTTACTAATTATATTCTTATTTTTAATGGACTTTAAATTCATTCAATTAAATCCTTTCTCATACTATAGTATTAATCAACCTACAGTAGCTGCTACTGAATATTATGAAGTTGAATTAGGTGCTGCTACTGTGTATGTATATATCTCTTATGATGGACAAAACATTCATTTAGTTCCAAGTTCAGACATTCCTGATGTTAATTTAACTGAAAATCCTACACTTGTTGCTTGGTACTACTACTTTGGTGCTTACTTCATTGCCAATGTGATTCCATGGGGATTCTTCTTTCCAAAAGATAAATCAAAAGATAAAAAGAAAAAATAACTGGTCCATAGGATCAGTTTTTTTATTAAAAAGTGCGCTTTTATTTACTTTGAGGTTAAAAGTTTTATAATATAAGTATAAGGCAAAAGCTTTCAAATTAAACAAAAGGGGAGGTTTACACTTTGAAAAGTTTTTTATCAGCGCTAAGAAAATTTGCGCATAGTATTGGAGGATTAGTTGTAATGATCATTGTTGCTATTTGGCAACTGTCATTCTTACAAGTAATTCTAAATGGTGGTTCATTGACATTTGGGCTAGCAGAGATTGGCGTTTATCTTTCTACTCTAGCAGTGGCATTTGCAATTTTCTGGGCACAGTATAAGAGTAAGGTTCTCTTATCACACTTACTTGCATTCTTACTTTATGCAGATGCATTAAGAGCTGTATTAGTTCCATTATTCGGTGCACAATTTGATTCCATAACATTTACTATGATTATTGGATTGCTTGTTATGTTATATACATTAGGTGTCGTTGTGGCTGAATTTGTAGAAGGCAATCATCAAACAGCTAAGTTAGATTATCGTGATTTATTACCTATTCTATTATTTGCTGCAGCTGTTTATCTAGCATCAGGTTGGAGTGCAACTTTATTTGCATTAATTCCAGTTGTAATCGCGTTACTTCTTGGAAGCAAAGTCGTTGGACTGATTTATGCTTCTGCAACTTCAATTAGTTTAGCATTAACATTTTTAGCGGTATTATTGAATGCATTCGCACTAACCACACTTCTATTATTCCTAGTTGTTGTTGTAGCGCTGGTCTTCTTAGTACTAGATTTAGTTAAAGCTCTTCAAAAAAGCGAAGCTTAATTTAAAATAAACTAAATAAAAACGGCCCTTTAAAATAGATGGAGGTATTAACCTCT
>NZ_JAQLOJ010000021.1:0-8242 GCF_057808485.1 Acholeplasma sp. ORD1043
TTTGATGCAAGCCTTTTATTATCAAAAAACAAATCATTATTTGCTAATATGTAACTCAACCTCGGTTTTGTGCAAGATATTTAAGTTTGAGTTAAAAAGTTTGAACTTGAAAGTATTTTTTATTATAATCTCCCCTGTGTGAAAAAAAGAGGAAGGGTTGATTATAATGAAAAAGTTCGCACTTTTATTATTTTTAATGGTGTTTTCAGTATTGCTGGTGGCATGTAATATTGAATCAGGCACAAAAGGGGATAACCAAGATGACACCGTAACATTAGGTGATGAGTATAATAGTGAAAATATTATTTCTAGTTTAGGAGATACATATTACATTAAAGTAGCATTTTATGGAGATGATTTACCAAGTGAATATGTTGTTGCTAAATCCGGTGATAAAGAATTATATATGAGTGATTATAATTCCTATTTTATCGAAGGTGATAATGTTTATGAGTTAGACTTAGAAGCTAAGACTAAGACATTACTCGATGAATATATGCATGAAATTGTTTTATTATCACATGAGATGACATTTATATTCTTAGTTGAATGGGCTGAAAGTATAAATAATATTGCAAAATTTGTTAAGAACGATACTTATTTAGGTCGTTCAGTTCAAATTTATTCATGGAAAGCGTCTGTTTATGGTGTGAATATTGAAACAAATTACACTATTGATAATGAAACTAAAATTGCATTGAAATTCGAATACTTAACATCTGAAGGTGATGTTAGTTGGGAAGTTACAGAGTTTAAACTAACCGACGTTTCACTTACTACATATTTAAACTATCAAACAGTTAGTTAAAGAAATGAAAACCACCTAATATGGTGGTTTTATTTTTAATTAATCTTAAATTGGTTAAATAAGTAAGACAGTGGTTTATAAAGTATAACAATTGATAAGAAACTTGAGATGATCATACCAAGTTCATAAGGTATATCATTTATAAAGTAGACTATTGGGTCTAGTTGATAAAAAACAACAAAATAAATAATAAATAACCAGCTATAGATTAAGGATGACAAAATACCAAGTAATCCAAGAATCCACACATTTTCATGATTCTTTGAAAATAAACGAATCAATAAAGGGATTGAAAGCCAACCTAAAATCATAACAAATACACTTAGGATATCATAAGTCCCATGAAGTAAAACATCCACGATAACATGTAAAATAATAATTAATGTACACTTTAGACTACCAATCTTTTTAGAATATAAAACGAGTAAACAAACGGTTAATTGAAAAAACGGAATAAACGTAAGCACTGATTCCATGATAATGAGTACTGCAGTTAAACTTGAAATGATGACTAAATCTTTTACCTTGATCATATAAAAACACCTTATAAACTAGATATATTCTAGCATAAGGTGTTTATTTTTTTACGTCAAGCGTAATTAACTTCCAGCACTTTCGTATTTCTTTAAACCTTTACTCCAAATAAGTAGAGCAATCATCAGCATAACAATAGATGCAATTGCTACATAAAGTGTTTGTTCCCAAACGTTACCACCATTTAAAAGCGCATCGATTGGGAAAAATATAACAACAGAGAAAGGAATTATAAATGTCAAAATAAACTGAATAACTTTATGGAAAATTTGAATTGGATATTTAGCAAAATTAGAAATATCATAGACAGTTGTCATAACTTCAATACTTCTCTTAGTCCAAAAGGATATTGAACCAAAGATTAACTTAATTGAGAAAAAGAAAATCATTGAGAAGAATACCACCAGAATCATCGCAGAGACATTTGAGAAGGTGAGCACTAAACCAACTTGTGGGGTGAAAACAACTAAGAATACAATACCTAAGATTAACTCACCAAATCCTTCTAATTGAATCATTTCAGCGACTAATTGAAATAAAGGATTGATTGGTTTAATCAAATACTTATCTAAAATACCTCTTGCAATACCACCATTAGATAACTGCCAAATTTGATCAGAGAATATATGGTCAATTGCTTTTGGAATTAAGTAAAAACCATATAAGAATCCCATCATTTCAACTGTCCAACCGTTTAAATCAGGAATCGCAGCAACTGTCAAATAAAGGGTAAAAAATTGAATTGCATTTTCTAGTAAAAATCCAAAGATTCCAATCAATGCATCTAATCGATAGGCAAGTCTAGCTTTAATACTTCTAGAAATATATATCGGATAGAGTTTTAAGTATTTTTTCATATTATCCTCCTACCGAAACAACATGTTTTTTCAACTTATTGAAAGTCACATTACATAAGAAACCTAAAATTAAGCACCACATTACTTGAATGAGTAGCGTCCATAAGATTTCAATGCCTTCAATCCTACCCATTAAAATCATAATTGGATTTTCAATCATACTTTGGAAAGGTAAGAATTTTAAAACATTTTGTAACCATTCTGGGAAAAATGCACTTGGTAAAAGACTTCCAGATAAAAATGTGAAAGTGATATTCTTAATTAACATTAGTCCAAATAAAGCATTTGTAAAAATCGCTAATTCACCTAATAAAAACCCTAATCCATCAGTAATAACAAATGATAATAATGCACTGATTAAAAAGCAAATGATATTAAGTATTGATGGTAATTCGACCCCTAAGACAAAATATAAGATTAATGAAGCTACGATAAACAAAGGAACAATCATCAATATAATGTTTGATAAAAAGTAACCAAAACTATTTGAAAGTACACGATATCTATAACTCATTGGTCTAATTAAACTGAGTGCAATGCCACCTTCGTAAATATCCTCACCCACAATGAAAAAGGATGAAGATGAATAGACTAAATTCGCTGCAATTCTTGCAAAAATTAAATAGGTTAACATATCCGTAAATGATAACCCATTAATGATCGGTGTTGGAGAATTTGAATAAATTGCCGACCATAAAAAGTAAAGAATTAAAATACCGACTAAATCGCCTATCAACCACCCAAATGCACTAAATTTATAGGCGAAACCATTTAATATACCGCCTTTTGTAAAGGCCCAATATTTTCTAAATCTTTTTAACTTCATAAATTTTCTTCACTATGTTTTCTAAAGAGTTTTCTTCAATTTTGATATCTTCAATGATGAAGCGATCAAAGATAGCTTTTAGAACTTTATTGACATTATACTTAGCATGGTCAAAAGATACATTCACCATTCCATTTTCTTCTGTAATGACGCATTTGTCTTTAAGGTCTTTCTTTAAGTTATCAAGTTCTGCTAAATCTTTAGATACGAAACTAATATTTCTGATATCACCGAATTTGGACTTAATGGTTTTTAAGGCACCATCATAAAGTATTTGACCCTCATCAAGAATAATTACACGATTGCAAAGGTCAGTAATATCATCCATGTTATGGGTGGTAAGGATGATTGTTGTATGATATTGTTCATGAATATGTTTAATCGCCTCAATCATTTTATCTTTAACTAAAACATCAAGACCAATTGTTGGTTCATCTAAGAATAAAATTTTAGGGTTATGAATTAGTGAAGCAGCTAAATCCGCTCTCATTCTTTGACCTAATGATAATGTTCTTACGGGTTGATTTAAAAAATCTTCAAGTCCTAAGACTTCTTTTAAAAATTCAAATCTTTGTTTGTAATCCTCATCACTCAATTCATAAATCTCTTTTAAGATGACAAGTGATTCTATTAATGGTAAATCCCACCATAATTGTGTACGTTGTCCAAAAACTACCCCGATATTTTTCAAAACATGTTTTCTTTGTTTAGGATCATATGGTTTATACCCATTCACTGTGATTTCTCCAGCTGATGGTGTTAAGATGCCGCACATCATTTTAATGGTTGTTGATTTACCTGCACCATTGGCACCAATATAACCGACAATTTCACCTTCTTCTAGAGAAAATGAGATATCTTTTACTGCTTGTACTGTATCGTATTTCATACTAAACAACGTCTTAAACATGCCAATAATACCTGGTTTTCTAATAGGTCTTTTGAAATGTTTTTGCGCACTTTTAACTTCTATAATTGCCATTATACTTATTCCTCACTTAATTTAATTATACTGATTTCTAATCATAATTTCTTTTCAGATTATAATGTGAAAACGGTTACATAATTATATAAAAATAAAGACAACAATTTGTCTTTATTTTTCAATCGAATAATAGATTAAATCCGTTCTTTTTCCTGTTACTTTATTAATACGGTAATTTTTTATTGTCGCATTATATTTCATACCAGCTTTTTCCATTACACGGCCAGAAGCAGGATTTTCTGGTATATGACAGGCGGTAATTTGATCTGTACCTACTAAGTTGAATAAATAGTCAATGACTCCCTTTAACGCTTCTGTCATGTAACCTTGTTGCCAATATTTTCTACTTAAGACATAACCAATCGAAATTGTTTTATGGATTTTATTTACATTAACTGCATCAATTTCACCAATGACTTCATGCGTATCTTTTAAGACAATTACCCAATCAAAATTAAAATCATTTTGGTATCTATTCACCTTAAATTCAGCATATTTTAATGATGCTTCTTCGCTTGGGTGAGCATTCCAATCTAAGAATTTAGTCGTTTCTTCATCACTTGCCCAATTTTTAAAAATAAAAGGTGCATCAGATAATTCCATTCGTCTTAAAATTAGACGATTTGTTTCAATTGTATTTGTACCTATTCCATTCATATCTTCAACCTCTTAATCGCTTGATATTCTTATTCTATTATAGAGTAAAGTCATTTAAACAGCACCTAATATTATAAAGAAAAAGTTTGATCGTAATCAAACTATAATTTCTTTAATCTATTTATTGCATTAATTGTTTTTTTAATATCACCATTATATTTTAAGAGCAACTTTACATAAAGCTTTTTATCTTCGACAAATAACTTTAGAATTTCACCATTTGATACAAGTTCTAACCTATGATAATAATAAGATAGCGTTGGTGAATCTAGTTCTAAATACCATGGTTCTTCAAAGTCTTTATGATTAAATCCAAACCCAAATGTATAAAGACCTGAAATCGTATAACCTATAAATACAGTGTAAAGTTCTTTGATTCGATAAGAGTTTTCATAGATGATTGCTAAATGATCTTTAATAATACCTTCTTGTTCAAGTATTTCTTTTGCAACTTCAAATGGTAACAAAGGATACTTTTGTTCGAAATCATGCGTTTTTTCTTCAACTAGTCTACCTCTTACCTTTCTTCCTGTCTTAATTAAATGTATGAAAAATGGTATCGATAATAGTACTGCACAAATTAATGGCAATGCGTAAAGAAGTTCATTTTCTAAGTATTCACTTAGGATTGCTGTTGAAATTACACCAACAATCAAAATAAAGAATACCAAAGACATTATTCTTGGTAGTGTATTATAAAGAAAATTAAACTGATAAGTAGGCATATTTTCTTTTTCTTGTTGAATTGTTTCTCTAATTTTGCGCATTATGATTTTCCAAGTCTATGTTTAAGTTCATTTTTAACCATTTCAAGATCGGATGATGTTAGTAATGGAATTAAGCTTTGAATCTCTTCTATCGATTTGTCCCACCACTTAAATTCAAGTAATAAACTAATCATTTCATCATCAAATCTTTTTCGAATTATTCTAGCAGGATTACCTGCAATTATACTATAAGGTGGAACATCCTTACCAACGGTAGAATTTAGGCCAATGATTGCACCATCACCAATCTTTACTCCAGGAAGAATTGTTACATTTTGACCAATCCAAACATCATTACCAACAATTGTATCACCTTTAAATGGCATATTTTCTTTTATTGGCTTGTGTTCGAATCCTTCAAAAATATCAAAAGGGAATGTAGTTATTGCATTCATTTGATGATTCGCACCATTCATAATAAAATTCACACCATCAGCAATTTGACAAAACTTGCCAATGATTAATTTTTCATCATACATACCCCAATTATGCGTCACATGGGATTCAAAATCTTGATTGCTGAAGTATGAAAAATCACCAACAATAATATTTTCTTGTTTAATGGTTGGTTTGATATATGTTATCGAATTAAAGTTTGGATTTGGATATATCTTATTTGGATCTGGTTTTATGTTGTTTTTCATATATGAACCCCCTTTATTTACTCTAATTTCATTATAAATGAAATACTGAACAAAAAATAAAAAAAGGTTTTGAAAAACCTTTTTAATTTTTAATGTCCACTTCTATTATATCGATCATTATGAACTAATGAATCAATACCAACCACAAGTGAAACTAAGAATGCTTCATCTTCACGATCATCCAGTAACATTTCATAAGTATCTCCCCAAGATAACCACTTTTTAGAAACAGTAGCTACAATGCGATCATTCTTAGAAATTGTAAAGTTAAACTGAAATAGACCACCTCTAATATAATAATCATCCCCATTTACTTGTAATGTTAATTTTGGTGTCCATGCTAATGCATGTTTTTTCAATGTTGCAATCTTGTGATTTCTTGCATCAAAAATGTCTAAATATCGATTGAAAAATGAAAAGTAGCGATGTTGCATACGACATATGAAACGATTTGTATTATCGTATAATAACATTTTATCTCTTAAAGAGAAAATCTTTCCTTCCATATGATATTTTAGTTTTTGATTTTCATCATAGATTTTATATCTATCTGCAAGTGCAAACACTTTTTGTTTAATGTATAATCTCAATTTCAATAACCCCTTTTAAGATAAGTATTGTACATATATTTATATTGTATCTTTTTTTTATCAAAATGTTTAAAAAAAAGAGACACAAAATGTATCTCTAGAAACTTAATCTTTTTGATACTTAAAATAGTCATTTTGTTCAATATTGAGATCATTAAATCTTTTGTTGAATAGTTTAAATCTACTTTAAAATAAAGTCTATGGAAATATTGAGGGATTTATGTATGCGTTTTAAAAAAATACAACTATCCTGTAGGAAAAGTTGTATTTTTATCAGTTTATTTAAGTTGAGACATGTAGACATGTAAATAATTTCATACCAAAATTGTTATTTGGTTTATCTTTAAACATGAAGTATGTATAAAATTTCCAAGTTAAAGGATTATAGAAGGTTATCATTGAATCATAGTTCTTTAGGGTATGTTTAGTTTTTGGGTATGTTAATTTATATAAATCATCTTTTTCATTGAAATGAACTTCTTCAATGGATTCTAACACATATTTAATTTCTTTAATATCTTTTAGTTCCATTTCAATAGGGATGATATGATTTATCTTTTGTTTACCAAATGAGTTTAATATATTATCAAAATAACCTTCAAAGATAAACTTATTCATACCTTCATGTGATTTGAACAAATATAATGGAGCATACATTAAATCTGACTTTTTTTCATTAATTAAATAAAGTTTAAATATCAAATCAGAAAAACCATCTGTTTTATGTCCGTTATTTTTAACACGTTCTTTGATTTTATTGATATCAAAATCCATTTCAAAATCAATTCTATATTGCATCCCAATCATATATATACCTCTTAGAATAAGATTTCCTTTATTTCTAATACTGAATCAACTAAATATTTTGAATTTAGTTTTTCTAATTCTTCACGATCTCTAAATCCATACGAAACGAGTAAACAATCCATATTTGCATTAAGTGCTGTTTCAAAATCAACTTCACTATCACCAATATATATTGAATCATTGAGGTTTCCATTTAATGTCTTTATTGCATGATAAACCATATCAGGGGCTGGTTTTTTTAAAATATCTTCTCTTTGACCCAATACATAGTCAAACTGGTTTTCAAAATAATCTTTAGCAAGTTCTTTAACCACAATATCTGCTTTATTAGAAACTAACCCTACTTTAATCCCTTTACTTTTGAGTTCTTTTATGAGTTCTACAATACCTTCATAAGGTTTGGTTTTAATGGATGCATGATCTTTATAATATGCTGCAAACATTTTAAATGCTTCTTCGATATCGACATTTGAACCTTCAAATGATCTAGTTACTAAATTTTTAATGCCATGTCCTAAAAATCTTCTAATATCACTTTTTGGTCGAAGTGGTAGATTATACTTTGAAAGACAATAGTTTATGCTATCTGTTAAATCATCAAGTGTATCTAGAGCAGTTCCATCCAAATCAAATAATACAGTTTTATATTTCATATACTAAACATCTCTTTCTAATTCCTATTTGATTATAACACAATTATTTATGAATAAATAAGCCATCCCAAATTAAAGGATGGCTCATATATTTTAAATATATCTTTTATTTTT
>NZ_JAQLOJ010000022.1:0-6724 GCF_057808485.1 Acholeplasma sp. ORD1043
ACTATAAAAAAAGGAGCTTCCCCAAAGCTCCTTTTTCTTACTTTAATTTAATAATATCGTAGCCAAATGCACCTAGTTTGATTTCATTATCAACTAATACTTCTCTATTAGTGATTAAACTAATGAATTTACCATGTACTCTATTATGAAGATTTAGGGTTACCTCTCTATCACTATCATTTATTAAGATGAGTAACTCACTATTTCCATCTGTTTTAATAAATGAAATTGAAGTTTCATCAACAAAGTGATAATCAGATGTACTTAATGCAGGTTCTATCTTTCTAATTTCAATTAATTTTTTAATAAATTCTCTTAAATCATGATTCCATTCTTTTTCATCCCAAATAAAACATCTTCTATTATCTGGATCATGATCTCCTGTCATCCCAATTTCACTACCGTAATAGATATTTGGACTACCCGCTGATGCAAACATAATTAAATAAGCTAATTTTAATCTATCTGGATTATCTTTAAGTCTTCTCATCATACGAACTGTATCATGAGTGTCTAGTTGATTAAACATATTTTCCATTACGTTTTTAGGTGTTAAAGCAGTATAATTAATCAATTCATTCTTAAATTCATGTTGATCAATCTTATCTTCAAAGTATTGCCAAATTGGAATTGATAAATCATAGTTCATGACTGAATCCATTTGGTCGCCTCTTAACCAAGGCATAGATGAATCCCAGTTTTCACCAAATATGAAAGTATCTTTTCTTGCAACTCTTGCAGTATCTTTTACTTTACGTAAGAATTTATGTGATACTTCGTTTGATACATCCAAACGCCATCCATCGATGTCATATTCTTTAATCCAATATTCAATCACACCTAATAAATGTTTTTCAGTAATAGGATTATCCGTATTCCATTTTGGCATATATGGAGTATATGCAAATGTTCTGTAATTTGGCTTTAAATGACCATTGTACTTAGGATTTCCATGTTCATCTAAATCAAAGTTTATGACTGGGTCTTTATCTAAAAAGAAACAATCTGCATAGATTGTGTTTCTTCCATTTTTAACGACATCTTGGAAGTATGGATGGAAAAAACCACAATGATTTAGTACACCATCTAAAATAACTTTAATACCTAATTCATGTGCTTTTTGAACCATTAATTTAAAATCTTCATTTGTACCAAATTGTGGATCAATTTTATAATAGTTAATCGTGTCATATTTATGCGCACTTGGAGCCTCAAATACAGGTGTGAAATAAATACCTGAAATACCTAATTCTTTTAGATAAGGCAACTTATCCATGACACCTAGCATGTCTCCACCATAAAGTTCATGATTTTTAACTGGTAAATTCCCCCACTTTAACTTAGAGTTTTTATTATGTGAATAAAATCTGTCTGGGAAAATTTGGTACCAAATCGTATCTTTAACCCATGCAGGGGTTTCAGGAAGGTCTTCTTTATTTAAATAAGGATAATTAAAATAATTTGATAAATCATAAAAACTACCTTCAGCAAATTCATTTGAAGGCATATTTACTAATTTTTCTATTCGTTTTGAACCATACATAAAGATTTCATCTTTAGTTTTTAGTAAAAATGCGTATTTACAACGATAATCTTCTGGCTCTACCTCGATGAAAAAATAGTCGAAAGTATCGGTTGAATAACGTCTGATCATTGGTTCTAAATAGCTTATCCATTTAGCTTTTCCATTTTGGAAATTCCAATTGAAAGGATCACCATAATTTAAATAGACTGCTTCTAAATCGTTTTTAGCTGCACGAAATAAAATGTGTAATTTTTTTTCGTCATATTGATATGCGTATTCTGATTTTGCTTGATGATATAATGCGTATGTATTCATAGTTATTTTTCTCCATAATTCATTATATCAAATACCCATTCTGCAATAAAATATGTAACCGCTATCATGTTTCTATTGAACGTTTTATTTGATAAAATAAAAGTGATTAAAAGAGGTCTTTTTTATTATGAAAAAATGGTGGATGGAAGCTGTTGGTTACCAAATCTACATCAAAAGTTTTTATGATGGCAATGGTGACGGAATCGGCGATTTAAAAGGAATCACCGAAAAATTAGAATATTTACATCTATTAGGCATCAATTTAATATGGATAACTCCATTTTATGATAGTCCAATGGATGACAATGGTTATGATGTAAGAGATTACTTCAAGGTTGCCAAAGAATATGGTACAATCGAAGACTTTAAAGTCTTAATCAATAAAGCACATGATTTAGGTATCAAAGTAATTCTTGATTTTGTATTAAATCACACAAGTGATGAACACAAATGGTTCTTAGAATCAAGAAAATCAAAGGATAATCCTTACCGTGATTACTACATTTGGCAAGATCCAAAAATTGTGGATGGTAAAAAACAAGAACCTACAAACTGGGGATCATTCTTTGGTGGTTCTGCTTGGAAATATGATAGCCAAACAGATTCATATTACATGAAAATTTTTAGCGACAAAATGCCAGATTTGAACTGGGCTAATCCAAATGTAAGAGATGCCATGGTTAATGTCGGTAAATGGTGGTTAGATTTAGGGGTAGACGGTTTTAGAATTGATGCTGTTAGTCATTTAGACAGAGCACCATTTGAAGACTCAACTTTTGCCAAAGGAATTGTATTAGATTGGTTTAAATTCTCAAACCTGCCTAAAGTACATACCTATTTACAGGAAGTAAATGAAAAGTTATTTAAACCATACAATGCCTTTACCATTGGTGAAGTTGGTGGTTCTGCTTCTATTGATGAAGCTATTAAATACTCAAGTTTTGATTCAAGTGAATTATCAATGGTATTCAATTTTGACCACAACTGGAAAAACAACATTTGGGACATTGATGATTTAAAAGATTTAAAAGTCGATGTTGTTGGTCTTAAAGAAGTTTTATCAAGATGGCAAGAAACATTTGGTAAGTTAGGTTGGTTACCACTTAATTGGTTAAACCATGACCAACCACGTCTTGTATCACACTATGGTAATCCTAAATATCACGATGAATCGGCAAAAATGTTAGCAACGATTATGTATATGTCAAAAGGTACACCGTTTATTTATCAGGGTGAAGAAATCGGTATGGAATCATACCCATTCCAAGACCCAAGTGAATTTAACGATATCTCAACAATTACAAGTTTCAAAAATGAAATTAAAGACATTACGAATAAAGATGAAATTAATAAAATCTTTAAGAAATATGCTTTAAAAACAAGAGATCATCCAAGAACAATGATGCAATGGTCATCTGATCAATTTGCCGGTTTCTCTTCTATTAAACCTTGGTTCTTGGTTAATCCAAATTATCAAAGAATTAATGTTTTAGATCAAATATCAAGAGGTGATTCAATTTGGAGTCACTATCAAAAAATTATCTCTTTAAGACGCTTTTCAAAACATCATGAGCTAATCACTTATGGTTCTTATGAGATGGTATTAAAAGATCATCCAACACTCTTTGTTTATAAGAGAGTGCTGAATGAACAACAAATGATTGTTATCGGATCATTTTCAGAACATGAAGAAACCTTCGATTTATCAGGTTACCCAATTGATGAGGTTTTAATCCAAAGTCATATCGAGTTAAAGATAAACCAAGATAAACTAATATTGAGACCATACGAATCAATCGTATTTACGGTCAAGGGAGTCTTATGAGAAGAGCAGGCGTATTATTACATATTTCATCATTACCATCAAATTATGGTATTGGAACCTTCGGTAAAGAAGCATACAAGTTTGTTGACTACTTAGAAAAAGCAGGTCAAACTTATTGGCAAATCTTACCACTTGGTCCTACTTCATATGGTGATTCACCATATCAAACTTTTAGTGCATTTGCATTAAATCCTTACTTCATCGACTTAGATATACTAGTTGAAGAAAAACTACTTAAGAAAACAGAAATCATCGATTCATCGATGCCTCATGGATATGTAGATT
Source organism: Acholeplasma sp. ORD1043 (assembly GCF_057808485.1). NCBI lineage: Bacteria > Bacillati > Mycoplasmatota > Mollicutes > Acholeplasmatales > Acholeplasmataceae > Acholeplasma > Acholeplasma sp. ORD1043. The sequence continues at coordinate 3,951 of NZ_JAQLOJ010000022.1, forward strand.
ACGAAAAATTATTCAACGAACGTTTTATTGTTTTAAGAAAAGCATTTGAACGCTTCAATAAGGAAGACACAGAATTCAAAGCGTTTTTAAAGCGTGAAGAAAAATGGGTTTATGAATACTCATTATTCATGGCATTAAAAGCTAAAAATAACAATAAGAGTTGGTTAGAATGGGAAGATAAACTTCGATTAAGAGATTATGACACTCTAGAAGCAATTTGGAGAGGGGATATCTCTGATTTAGAATTTCACTACTTCTTACAATTTAAAGCATATCAACAATGGTTTAATTTAAAAGCATATGCTAACAGCAAAGGTATTAAATTTATTGGTGATATGCCAATTTATGTAGCATTAGACTCAGCTGATGTATGGACTAAACTAGAATACTTCCAACTTGATAAAGATAGAAAACCTGTATTAGTTGCAGGTGTTCCACCAGATAACTTCTCAGCAGATGGACAATTATGGGGTAATCCTCTATATAATTGGGATTTCTTAGAAACTCAAGGATATAGTTGGTGGATTGACCGTGTTCGCTCACAAACTGCAATGTTTGACATGGTTCGTATTGACCACTTCATTGGTTTTGTTAATTACTTTGGCATACCATTTGGTGACAAAACTGCAAGAAATGGAAAATGGTATAAAGGACCTGCACATAAACTATTTGATGCAATTAAGAATCAATTAGGTGAACAATCCATTATTGCTGAAGACTTAGGTGTTATCACAGATGAAGTTAAAGCATTACTTCAATATGTAGGCTATCCAGGCATGAAGTTATTACAATTTGCTTTCGATTCAAGAGAAACATCAGATTATCTACCACATACATACACTAAAAATGTTATTGCATACACTGGTACTCATGATAATGAAACAACTGCTCAATGGTTTGCTAAACTACCAAAACAAGATTTAGAATATTGTTTAGCATATATCAATCATTCAGAAGGTAATCGAGTTGATTCACTTATTAAAGCAACCTTAGGATCTGTTGCAGATACTGCAATTATCCCAATGCAAGATTATCTTGGATTAGGTGAAGAGGCAAGATTTAATATTCCATCAACTTTAGGTGGCAATTGGACTTGGAGATTAAATAAAGATTTATTAACAACAGATGTTAGAAATAAAATTTTCTCATTCACAAAACTATATGGTCGTTTAAACAAAAAGTAAAAATAAAATAGGCAAATCAATGCCTATTTTTTTTCGAATAATTTCAAGAACTCCTTGTAACCTTCTTTTTCTAAATCCTTAACAGGAATAAACTTTAATGCAGCTGAATTGATACAATATCTTAATCCACCTAATTCTTCTGGTCCATCCTCAAACACATGACCTAAATGACTATCAGCTTGTTTACTTCTAATCTCGGTTCTAATCATCATATGAGAATAATCCATCTTTGAATTAATCCTCTCATAATCAATTGGTTTAGCAAAACTTGGCCAACCACACATTGAATCAAATTTATCTAATGAAGTAAAAAGAGGGGTTCCATCAACAATATCAACATAGATACCATCTTCAAAGTTATTCCAATACTCATTTTGAAATGGAGGTTCTGTACCATTTTGTTGAGTTACTTTAAATTGCATTGGTGTTAAATGATCTAATTTCTTTTTCATATGTTATACCTCACTATAATTGTAGCACTTTATTTGATATTCAAAATATTATTCTCTATAATAAACCCTATAAAGGGGTTTAATAAATGAAAAATATAGAAAAATGGGCAATCATTGTTCCTGTTTCAGTTGTAGTAATCTGGTTAATTAGAGAATTATATGGTGCACTAAATATCACATGGTCTAACGGTTTTACCCTCCAGTATATGTTAATCTTCTATTTGATTTTTGGTGCATTCATATATAAGGAAAGACCTATTATCCAAAAAGTATCAATCATACTTGGTGCTGTATTTTGTTTGGTAGGTGACACATTTTTAGCATCTGCACTTGTTAACCATTTCAATTTTGGTGGTCTTAGAATGCCACTTGGAATGGCAGGATTTTTTATCGGACATGCTTTTTGGTTTGTAGCTATGTTAATGTTTCCAGCTAAAGCAACTAAAAAACAGTATTATCTGTCATATGGTATAACATTTGGTATCTTATTAATATTATGGTTTATACTTGTCAATAATAATTTCGATTTACTCTCCATACTATCGTTAGTTTACTGTTTTGCATTAGGAGCTCCACTTTCACACTCAATTGCGAACTTCCGTCAAAACTTATCTTTCAAATTACTTGCAATATTTTACGCAATCTTTATCTTCTCTGACCTATTAATCGGTATGCATGATATTAAAGGACTTGATATTCCACTTTATGGTTTTAGTGTGTGGTTTACTTATATTATTGCATTATCTGGTATATCATATAGTATACTAACATTTAAAGGTGATCAAAATGAGAAAACCAATGAATAAAGATTTAACTGTTTCTGAATATATTACTTCAGTCGATCCAAAAGCCAAGAAAGTTTTTGATGAACTTCGTGCCTACATTTTAAGTTTAGACTCAAGGATTGAAGAAAGAATGGCATACGGTATTTTAGGTTTTTATTTAGGTAAAAAGAAATTATATATTGGTGGTTACAAAACACATGTAGGATTGTATCCTGGTCCAACTTTAATCGATAAACATAAATCAACTATTGGTCATCTACGTAAAGCTAAAGGTACACTTCACTTACCTCTTAATAAAGAAGTTCCATTTGATCAACTTCATGAGATACTAAAAGAAACTTTAGGAATTAATT
>NZ_JAQLOJ010000023.1:0-3035 GCF_057808485.1 Acholeplasma sp. ORD1043
TCTTTGAAAAGTAGATAAAAGAAGTCATAGAAGAAGGTTAAGGAAGAAAGGGCGTACAGTGGATGCCTTGGCACCAAGAGGCGAAGAAGGACGGAACTAACACCGAAATGCTACGGGGAGCTGTAAGTAAGCGACGATCCGTAGATGTCCGAATGGGGGAACCCGGCATGTGGAAGACATGTCACAGACTTAGGTCTGAGCGAAACGTAGGGAATTGAAATATCTCACGTACCTACAGGAAAAGAAAGTAAAAACGATTCTGCTAGTAGCGACGAGCGAACGCGGAGGAGCCAAACAGCTTAGGTTACAAAATTATATGATAGAAGAACGATTTGGGAAAGTCGGGCATAGAGGGTGAGACCCCCGTATTCGAAATGATATAATCCGTGCTGTTAGAAAGTAGGGCGGGACACGTGGAATCCCGTTTGAAGATAGGAGGACCATCTCCTAAGGCTAAATACTACTTGGTGACCGATAGTGAACCAGTACAGTGATGGAAAGGTGAAAAGAACCCCGGGAGGGGAGTGAAAGAGAACCTGAAACTGTATGCTTACAAATAGTCAGAGCCCGTTAATGGGTGATGGCATGCCTTTTGTAGAATGAACCGGCGAGTTACGTTACATAGCAAGGTTAAGGATGAAGGTCCGGAGCCGAAGCGAAAGCGAGTCTTAATAGGGCGCGAAGTTGTGTGATGTAGACCCGAAACCAGGCGATCTAGCCATGAGCAGGTTGAAGTAAGGGTAGCACCTTATGGAGGACCGAACACACGTTAGTTGAAAATAGCGGTGATGACTTGTGGCTAGGGGAGAAATTCCAATCGAGCTTGGAGATAGCTGGTTCTCCCCGAAATATCTTTAGGGATAGCGTCAAGCGGAACTTTATTGAAGGTAGAGCACTGAATGTGTGATGGCCCCACCTCGGGGTACTGAGCCCAATCAAACTACGAATGTCAGTAAAGATGCATGGCAGTAAGACTACGGGTGATAAGGTTCGTGGTCAAAAGGGAAAGAGCCCAGATCGCCAGATAAGGTCCCAAAATATATGCTAAGTGGAAAAGGAAGTGGAGATGCACAAACAACCAGGATGTTGGCTTAGAAGCAGCCATCATTTAAAGAGTGCGTAAAAGCTCACTGGTCGAGTGACTCTGCGCCGAAAATGTACCGGGGCTAAGCATATTACCGAAGCTGCGGATTTAAAGTAAAGAATATTTTAAGTGGTAGGGGAGCGTTCCTGTTGCGGCGAAGCATGATCGTAAGGACATGTGGAGCGGCAGGAAGTGAGAATGCCGGTGTGAGTAACGAAAAGACAGGTGAGAATCCTGTCCGTCATAAACCCAAGGTTTCCAGGGGAAGGTTCGTCCGCCCTGGGTAAGTCGGGGCCTAAGGTGAGGCTGAAAAGCGTAGCCGATGGATAACTAGTAGAGATTCTAGTACCAGTGTATTGACTGATGGAGTGACAGAGGAGGATAAGCGTCCGCGATGAATGGCTTTCGCGAAAAGGAATCGAGGCTGTGTGTTAGGCAAATCCGGCACACGTTAAGGCTGAGACTGATGACGTATGAGTTCAAACTCTCGAGAAAAGCTTCTAGGGTTAATCAGTATACTGCCCGTACCGTAAACCGACACAGGTGGGTGAGTAGAATATATTAAGACGCGCGAGAAAACTGTTGTTAAGGAACTCGGCAAATTGACCCCGTAACTTAGGGAGAAGGGGGACTTCTTATGAAAACGAGAAGTCGCAGAGAAAAGGCCCAAGCGACTGTTTAACAAAAACACAGCTCTCTGCAAAACCGTAAGGTGAAGTATAGAGGGTGACGCTTGCCCGGTGCTGGAAGATTAAGAGGAGATGTCAGGGTTAAACCAAAGCATTGAATTGAAGTCCCAGTAAACGGCGGCCGTAACTATAACGGTCCTAAGGTAGCGAAATTCCTTGGCGGGTAAGTTCCGTCCTGCACGAAAAGCGTAACGATTTGGGCACTGTCTCAACAACAGACTCGGTGAAATCAAGCTGCCGGTGAAAACGCCGGCTACCCGCGATTAGACGAAAAGACCCCATGGAGCTTCACTGTAACTTGATATTGAAATTGGGTGTAAGATGTACAGGATAGGTAGGACGCATAGAAGTTGGTACGCTAGTATCGATGGAGCGGTCGTTGGGATACTACCCTTCGTGCACTTAGTTTCTAACTCGCCGGAGTGGATCCGGGAGGACAGTGTCTGGTGGGCAGTTTGACTGGGGCGGTCGCCTCCCAAAGAGTAACGGAGGCGCTCGAAGGTCACCTCAGAATGGTTGGAAATCATTCGATAGAGTGCAATGGCAGAAGGTGGCTTGACTGCGAGACAAACAAGTCGAGCAGGGACGAAAGTCGGACATAGTGATCTTACGGTACCGAATGGAAGGGCCGTGACTCAACGGATAAAAGTTACCCTGGGGATAACAGGCTTATCGCTTCCAAGCGTTCACAGCGACGAAGCGGTTTGGCACCTCGATGTCGGCTCGTCGCATCCTGGAGCTGAAGTAGGTTCCAAGGGTTGGGCTGTTCGCCCATTAAAGCGGCACGCGAGCTGGGTTCAGAACGTCGTGAGACAGTTCGGTCTCTATCTATCGTGGGCGTTGGAAATTTGAAGGGAGCTGTCCCTAGTATGAGAAGACCGGGATGGACGCACCAATGGTGCACCAGTTGGATCGCCTGATCCACAGCTGGGTAGCTATGTGCGGAAGGGATAAACGCTGAAAGCATCTAAGCGTGAAGCCCACCTTAAGATGAGATTTCCCAATTAGTAAGACCCCATGAAGACCACATGGTTGATAGGCTAGGTGTGTAAGCACGGTGACGTGTTCAGCTTACTAGTACTAATAGGTCGAGGACTTAACCTATAAAAAAATTCTATGACTTCAATTTATCTAGTTTTGAGAGTATGTCTGGTGACAATGGCAAGGTGGATCCACCCGTTCCCATCCCGAACACGGAAGTTAAGCACCTTAGCGCCGACGATAGTTAATACAAATAGCGAAAATAGGTCGTTGCCAGGCAT
>NZ_JAQLOJ010000024.1:0-1664 GCF_057808485.1 Acholeplasma sp. ORD1043
AAGTCTTTGAAAACTGAATGATGATGAACAAAGAAGCAAAAAACAAAAAAAGAGCTATATCAAACAAAAACATATAATGGAGAGTTTGATCCTGGCTCAGGATGAACGCTGGCGGCGTGCCTAATACATGCAAGTCGAACGCTCTAGTAGCAATACTAGGGAGTGGCGAACGGGTGAGTAACACGTAGATAACCTGCCCTAACTTCGAGGATAACTTCGGGAAACTGGAGCTAATACTGGATAGGATGTCTTGAGGAATCTTGGGACATTTAAAGATTTATCGAGTTAGGAGGGGTCTGCGGCGCATTAGTTAGTTGGTGGGGTAACGGCCTACCAAGACAATGATGCGTAGCCGGACTGAGAGGTCTAACGGCCACATTGGGACTGAGAACGGCCCAAACTCCTACGGGAGGCAGCAGTAGGGAATTTTCGGCAATGGGGGAAACCTTGACCGAGCAACGCCGCGTGAACGAAGAAGTTCTTCGGAATGTAAAGTTCTTTTATCTGGGAAGAAAAATAACCAAATTGACGGTACCAGATGAATAAGCCCCGGCTAACTATGTGCCAGCAGCCGCGGTAATACATAGGGGGCGAGCGTTATCCGGATTTACTGGGCGTAAAGGGTGCGTAGGTGGCAAATTAAGTTTCTGGTGTAAGTGCAGTGCTCAACGCTGTGATGCTAGGAAAACTGATTAGCTAGAGTGAGACAGAGGTAAGTGGAATTCCATGTGTAGCGGTAAAATGCGTAAATATATGGAGGAACACCAGTGGCGAAGGCGGCTTACTGGGTCTTTACTGACACTGATGCACGAAAGCGTGGGGAGCAAACAGGATTAGATACCCTGGTAGTCCACGCCGTAAACGATGAGTACTAAGTGTTGGCCCTAAGGGTCAGTGCTGCAGTTAACGCATTAAGTACTCCGCCTGAGTAGTACGTACGCAAGTATGAAACTCAAAGGAATTGACGGGACCCCGCACAAGCGGTGGATCATGTTGTTTAATTCGAAGATACACGAAGAACCTTACCAGGTCTTGACATACCATGCAATGGCTTAGAAATAAGTGCGGAGGTTAACATGGATACAGGTGGTGCACGGTTGTCGTCAGCTCGTGTCGTGAGATGTTGGGTTAAGTCCCGCAACGAGCGCAACCCTTATCGTTAGTTACCATCATTAAGTTGGGGACTCTAGCGAGACTGCCAGTGACAAACTGGAGGAAGGTGGGGATGACGTCAAATCATCATGCCCCTTATGACCTGGGCTACAAACGTGATACAATGGCTGATACAAAGAGCAGCAAAAGGGTGACCTGGAGCGAAACTCATAAAAGCAGTCTCAGTTCGGATTGAAGTCTGCAACTCGACTTCATGAAGTCGGAATCGCTAGTAATCGCGAGTCAGCATATCGCGGTGAATACGTTCTCGGGGTTTGTACACACCGCCCGTCAAACCACGAAAGTGGGCAATACCCAAAGCCGGTGGCCTAACCCGTAAGGGAGGGAGCCGTCTAAGGTAGGGTCCATGATTGGGGTTAAGTCGTAACAAGGTATCCCTACGGGAACGTGGGGATGGATCACCTCCTTTCTAAGGAGAAAGGCTTACTACAAATAAGCAAAAACTCTTTTGTTCATCATATTCAGTTTTGAGAGACTTTAATTAGTAACTC
>NZ_JAQLOJ010000025.1:0-1602 GCF_057808485.1 Acholeplasma sp. ORD1043
AAGTTATTTAAAATAGATGGTGGTTGAAGTATACCTATCAAATAGATGGTGCTCACCACCATTATCTTTAAAGGGCAAAATTAATGAATAAAAAATGAAGACCTTCGCTTATGTTAAAATTCAGGTAATAGCCAAAATTTAATAAGGAGGTCTTCGTGTTTAATGATATCATAAAAATATTGAATTTAGAATATTTAAAGGATCGCATTTTAACTATAGAAACAACATCTACACCAATGGAACTGACCTATCATATCGTATTTAAAAAGGGTGATTATAATTGTGTCAGGTGTAGTGATTCAAGTGTCAAAATACATAGTTACAGAGATAAAACAATCACACATAGTATATCAACGAATCATAAATGTTACATCAAATATAAAGCCAGACGTTATCAATGTCGTACATGTTTAAAGGTGTTTTATGAACATAACCCATTTTCAGCAAAGCATCACAAGATTAGTGTTTATACTAAATTAGCCATCTTAGAACAGTTAAAATCACATACCCAAACCTATTCATCTATAGCAAAACAATTTAATATATCCACGCAATCCGTGATTAATATATTTGATGATCATGTGGAAGCAAAACGTCGCAGATTACCTAAAGTCATCTGTATAGATGAATTCTTCAAATCTAAGGGTAGTAAATATAAATACGCTTTATTGATGTATGATTTCACCGAAAACAAAGTCATTGACGTTCTAACTACGAGACATAAATATTATGTAAATGAGCAACTTTTACGAATTCCAATAGCTGAAAAAGATAATGTTGAAATATTCATCATTGATATGTGGACAACATATCGAGATATCATCAAGGAACGCTTCCCAAAAGCAAAAATAGCGGTGGATTCATTTCATGTCATCCGAACATTAAATGAACATATTAAACGTATACGTATTGATATTATGAATAAGTATTACAAACAATCCTCACAACTGATTCACAATGATATGTATTATTATATGTTGAAAAAGTTCAGCTACTTTTTCGTCAAAAACTATGAGGATATTTATAATGGGTACATCCTCATACCAAAACTTCATGCCAAGTGGCATAAGTCGACAATCAGAGATTATTTATTGAATATTGATGACAATTTAAAAGCTGCTTATTTACTTAAAGAAAAGTATCGCCTATTTAACTTAACTGCAGATTATGAAACCTGTGATGAAAAATTAACAGAATTAATTTATGAATTTAGAAATGATAAGCAGCCTTTATTCAGAGCGTTTGGTCGAATGATCAGTACTTGGAAAACAGAGATTAAAAATTCATTTATTAAAGTTGATGGACGTAGAGTTTCTAATGGCCCAATTGAAGGTGCAAACTCAAGGATTAAAACGCTCATTAAAACAGCAAATGGCTTTAAAAACTTCCATCGTACAAGAAACCGTATCATGTACTGTCTCAATCAAGATATACCTATAAAACTAATAAAATAAATGTATATTTTGGCTATTAAAAAGGCACTCCTTTGAAACCGGAGTGCCTGTCTTATTTAAGTGACCACCAACATCTTTAAAGGGTGTTTTGACCACCATCCTTTTGAAAGCGGTGTTTAGTCTAAACCACCATCTATTTTAAAGGACC
>NZ_JAQLOJ010000026.1:0-1503 GCF_057808485.1 Acholeplasma sp. ORD1043
TAAAGTGTACCCTAAGTCAAGGACTATTTAAAAAAGAGACTTAGTTTTAATTAAATTGTTTAAATAATGGTTGTTCCTCAATGGAATGACCATTTTTATTTAGTTTACTTCTTAATGTATCACCATATTTTTTCGGTGCCATACGATTAAGTTTCCACTGATATCTATAGTTATTATAGTAATCCATATAGTCATCTATTTCATTTTGTAATTCTTCAAAATTCTTGCATTCTACTAAATCTATCTCATCTTTCATATGTCCAAAGAATGACTCCATGGGTGCATTATCCCAGCAGTTTCCGCGTCTTGACATAGATTGTTCTAATCCTAGTTTCTTTACTGTTTCAATGAATAATTTTGATGTATAGTGTGCACCTTGATCTGAATTAATTAATGCATTTTTATCTAATTTAATATATTCTAACTGATTTAGTGTTTCTTCTATAAATCTCATATCCATTGATTTTGAAACCTTATAAGCTAAAATCTCATTTGTTACAGAATCTTTAACTGCTGATAGATATGCTCGTTTATTCAAATCATAGGTTAAATACGTAATATCAGTTAATAATATTTGACCAGGTTTACCTTCCTTAAATTTACGTTCTAACCTATTTGGTGCCACATATGAAGTTTGCATTGCTTTTGCCATTCTTTTCGATGGATTTGATTTTCTAATTGGGCAGTATAAGTCAAACTTTTTCATCAATCTACGAATCTTTTTAAGATTCATATTAATATTATATTGGCCTTCTAAAGTCATTTTAATTCCTTTTGCCCCTTTAGAACGATTTTTAAATCGATAAGCTTTATAAATATATTCAAAATCTTCCTCATCTTGGAATGCTTTTCTTTGTTTATATTCTGTTTGTTTTAAATAACTATAATAGCCACTTTTTGATATTCCTGATATTTTAATTAAATAACTTACACTCAGTTTGTTTTTCTTGTTTTTGGTGATTCTTTTGATGATTTCGTATTTATCTTGGGGCCTTGTTGTTGTTTTTTGATCGCTTGCCTTTCTAGCCTTTGTAGTTCCAATAAGAAATCTCGTTCTTGTTTTAATAATTCGATTTGAGCTTGTTGTCTTTGTATTATTTCTTCGGTAGTTAAATCTTTAATTCTTGGTCTTCCAGTATTTTCTAATCTCGTATCTTTTATACCCTCTAATCTTTTAGACTGACGTCTCCATCGGTCACCAGCTTTAATATATCTTTTACCTAATACGGATACATCAAATCCAGCTTCAATAAAAATTATTCTTGATGGTTTTCCTTTTGCATATTCATTTAAATAATGCTCCTTAAAACTGTCTTGATAGGTTATTGATTTATCAGATACATTTTTAACGTGTGGGTTATTTCTTAAATTTTCGATTTGTTCTGGAGTAAATCTTATAACGCTCATATGTATGTCACTTCCTTCCTCTAATTATATCAATAAAAAACCCTATAAAACGAGTGGTCTCTTTTTTAGAGTGTCCGTTTTATAGGGTATAGTTTA
>NZ_JAQLOJ010000027.1:0-1445 GCF_057808485.1 Acholeplasma sp. ORD1043
CAATTAGTTGGTGTACACCCAAAAGGCGCTATTTTAGCGCCTTTTTTGTTGTCGTAACCTAGTTTTTAATTGGGATATCTTGATTGATCGCGTATAATGCTTTTTTTCTAAATCTTCTAAAATCTCTAATACCGTTGGCCGTTTTAGTGATTGTCTTTATTTTAGAATTTGTAGACTCAATCGGACCATTAGATACACGTCGTCCGTTGATGCGTATAAATGAATTCTTTATTTCTTGCTGCCACTTGTCAATGGTTTTACCAAATGCTCTGTAGACATCTATTTTTGAGTTTTTAAATGCTTGTATGAGTACTTGTAGTTCATCTTCACAGGTTTCATAATCAGCTGTCAAATTAAAAGTTCGATAGTGTTCTTTTAACCGATATGCTTCGGTTAATTCATCGTTAATAGATAATAAGTATCTTAGAATTTCAGATTTATGCCAATATGCATTTAACTTGTGGATCTTGATTTCACCATCATATATGTCTTCATAATTCTTTACGAAAAAATAATGGAATTTTTTAAGCATGTAATAATACATATCATTATGCTCTAACTTGCTTTTTTGTAGATAGTACTTGTTTTGAACACGAATTCTAATCGCTTTAATGGCTTCGTTTAAATTCCTTACAATGTGAAATGAATCGATTGCTATGAGTGCTTTGGGAAAACATTTAGAAACCACTTGTTTATAACTATCCCACATATCCATAATAAATACTTTGACTTGATCACGTTCTTGAATAGGAATTCTATAAAAATATTCAAGTAAATAATTTTTATGTCTGGTTGCTATTAAGTCAATCAACTTAGATGCTTCAAAATCAAATAGAACACAGGCGTATTTATACTTATTCATTTTGTTGGTAAACACTTCATCAATACTGATGATCTCAGGTAGTGGTCTTCGCCTTACTTCAATATGACGATCGAAGATATTGATGACACTTTGAATTGAAACATTAAAAAGTTTAGCAGCGTCAGTAAAGGTATGATTTGTTTCTTTTAAATAGTCTAGAATGGATAGTTTGGTTTTTAAACTAATACGTTCGTAAGCTTGATTAAATGGATTTGTTTCATAGATTGTTTTATTACATGTTTTACACCGATAACGCCTTGCATAATAAGCGATTTTTACTTGATGTTCTAATGAAACACTATGGATTAATTTTTTTAACCTAAAACCATGAAAATACATCGGATATGTTTGACAGAGTGGACAACTTATATTATCTTTTAGTAACTTTAGATGAAGTGTAAGTACTTCACCATCTATTGTGGTATCAAGTGATTCTATTTTTGAATTTATGTTTTCTAATTTATATAGTTTTGTGATATTATCATACATGAAGAACTCCTTTGTTTTTTTAGTTACGACTAACTATATTATAAAAGGTGTTCTTCATTTTTTATATATTTATTTCGGCCTTTAAAAAAGATGG
>NZ_JAQLOJ010000028.1:0-1396 GCF_057808485.1 Acholeplasma sp. ORD1043
GATCTCACTTATAATAAAAGTTAGCGATAACCAAATTATAAGGAGACCTTATGTATGATGATATTATACAATTATTATTTTTAGCATCAATACGCAACAAAATAGAAACACTTGAATCATATCGGTTAAACAACGAGTTTATTGTTGAAATTAAACTAAAGAAATCTGATATAAATTGTCCAATCTGCGATTCTAAAACTGTATTTCACAGCTATCGGTTAAAACAAATCAAATACAGTGTATCTAGTTATGAGCCCTATTTAATCAAATATCAATCTAGACGATACAAATGTATAGTGTGCAGCAAATACATCTCAGAAGCGAATCCATTTACGACTAAAGGGAAAACAATATCTAATTTCACAAAACACTCTGTTTTAGAGAACCTTAAGGGGATAAATCGAACCTTTACCGATATCGCCAAACAACATCATATCACCATTCAAAGTGTGATTGATATCTTTGATCAATCAATTGATGCCAAGCGTAGAGAACTAGGTTCAGTCATCTGTCTGGATGAGATTTACGTATCAAAGAAACATAAATATAAATACGCCTGCGTATTATATGATTTCAACACCAGTAAAATCATCGATGTCATAACAACCAGACATAAGCATTATTTAACTGAGTATTTTTCTAGAATTCCAAGATATGAGAAACAACGGGTCAAAATCATGATTATAGACATGTGGGAATCGTATCGTGAAGTCATTAAACTGTCATTTCCAGGTACTGCCATAGCGGTTGATTCATTCCATGTTATAGCTAATCTAAACCGAGCAATTGATAGAGTAAGAATTGATACCATGAATAAATTTAGACTTGGAGCATCGGATCCTGAGTTTGATGATATGTATTACTATATGTTGAAAAAATTCTATTACTTCTTTCTAAAAGATTTAGATAGTTTAAGAGACTTCAAGCCAATATATATCAAGAAATTAAAAGCTTACTGGAATAAAGAAGATATATTGGGTTACCTACTCTCAATTGATGATACATTAACCGGCTGTTTCAAACTTAAAGAACGTTATCGATATTTTAATAAAACAGCTGATTATGACACGTGTGATGAGGAACTTGAAAACTTGATTGATCAATTTAGAAACAATCCGATAAAAGAATTTAGAGATTTTGGTAGGTTACTAATGAACTGGAAACAAGAAATTAAAAATTCATTTTTGATATCTAATCAGAGACGTGTTTCAAATGGACCAATTGAATCAACAAATTCAAAGATTAAGACAATCATCAAAGCATCAAATGGTATTAGAAAATTTCACAGATTACGAAACAAAATTATGTACGCAATTAATAGAGATATTCCAATAAAAAATTAAATTAATAATGGTTATCGACAAAATAAAAGAGGTACCTCCAACTTTTTGAAAGC
>NZ_JAQLOJ010000029.1:0-1164 GCF_057808485.1 Acholeplasma sp. ORD1043
AACTGACGTTTGGTGGAAAAAGTTGATAGAAAATCTGATATCACCTTAATAAGGCTGTAAAATAGATGTTTAAATAATAAAAATAAATGAATCTTAGAAAATGATATAATAATAGTGCCAAACAATCATGAAAAGGAACTACAAAAGCGAGTATTTTATCCTTGGATTGTTTGGCGACGTTCCTTTGGGGTAAAGTACTCGCTTTTGTGGTTTAAGGAACGTTATATGAAATTAAATAAGTCAGTATGTTCTAAGTGTGGAACACTGCAGCCACTGATGAAAAATGGAAAAAGTAAGCATGGTCAACAAAGATATCAATGCAAATCTTGTCTAAAAACATTTATTTTGAACGAGTCAACGACCAAACATTTAAAAATCAGTGATTATATATTGAAACAGTTTATCGGTTATATGATTGATGATGTGACTTTAGAAGTCATTTCAAGAAATTTAAGCATTAATATTAAAACAGCGCACTATTATCGATATTTAGTTTTTAATGCCTTAAATAGCTATCAAAATGAGATTAAGATTTCTGGAACAATACTGATAGACGAAACATTCATTAGTATTAGAGAAAAACAATATAAGATCTATCGACCCGATGGCAAAGACATCAGAGGACTATCATTTAATCAATTATGTGTGATTACATTGATTAATTTACAAGGCATTTCACTCGCCAAAGTATCTTCAAGAGCAATGGCACTACCCGATCATTATATGAAATTGTTTAACATCAATATCTTTAATCCAGATCTTTTCATTCATGACGGAAACCCTAAGCAAGTTCAATTTATGAATCAGTTTGACTGTGATAAAGTCAATGCTAGAAAAGATTCAACTGGTCTATATACAACCGATTTAATTGATTCATATCATAGTAATCTGAAGCGATATTTATTCAAACATGCAGGATACAGATTAAAGTATCTGCAACATTATTTAAACTTCTTCGTCTATCGACAAAATTATCTTTCAAAGCACTACATCAAAAATATGAGACACCAGCTTTTAGTTAAAAACTATATGTGCAATGATCTATTAAAACAAGTGAAAAGAACAAAGAAGATCATCACATACAAGACGTATTTAAAAGATAGAGGAATTACTGATATTTTGGAGTCAAGATAAAGTCTATCAACTTTTATCACCAAACGTCAG